>NZ_PVWS01000060.1:0-6824 GCF_004126395.1 Roseovarius sp. A46
GATCACAAGGACCCTACCGGCGTTGATATACAGACGTCCGTCCGTCGAAACAGACCAAACCGCCCACATATCTCTTCAGATATCAATCATGTCAAAGAGCACGAGACAAAACCAACCAGAGTGCGCCCTACTTAACCGGCGCGCCCCGCCTCGTCTGCCCCAAAGTATTTATCCACTCCGTAACCGTCAGGCCCGTCGAGTGCGCCGCCGCAGCGTGTCCGCCGCGTCGGTGAAGGCGTATTTACGGATACCGGCGGAGAGTCGCAAGAGGTTTTTTCGAAAAAAGCGAAACTTTTCCGCGCCGCGGTAAAGCCGGGGACGACGCGCCCTGCCGCCAGGGCGCGATCCCGCGCCTCATTCGCCGTAGGCCAGCCCCTCGCGGCGCGGATCGGCCCCGCCCTCGAGCCGCGTGCCTATCTCGATCGCGTGCAGCCCCGAAGTAAGCGCCCGCGTCTCCACCTCGTAGCCAAGCGCCGTCAGCGCCGGGGCGAGACGCGCCGCGCCGGGCTCGATGTCATAGCGGCCGAAACGGTTGACGAGATGCGGCAGCGCCACCGCCTCCTGCACGTCCATCCCCCAATCGGCCCAGGCGATGATGGTCTTGGCCACGAATCCGATGATCCGGCTGCCACCCGGACTGCCCAGCACCAGCACGGGCTGGCCGTCGCGGCGCAGGATCGTGGGTGCCATGGACGAGCGGGGCCGCTTGCCCGGGGCCACGGCATTGGCGATGGGTCGCCCGCCGTCGTGGCTGGCAAACGAGAAATCCGTCAGCTCGTTGTTGAGCAGGAAGCCCCGCACCATGAGCCGCGACCCGAACGCGTTCTCGATGGTGGTAGTCATCGACAGCGCGTTGCCATGCGCGTCCACGATGGAGATATGTGAGGTCGAGGGCTGTTCGAGCGTCTCCCCCGTGCCCCAGTCCAGCGCGTGATCGAATTCAGGCGTGCCGGGGGCCACCTCGGGCAAGGCGTCGTCGCCGCGCAGGAGACGCGCGCGGTCGCGCAGGTAGCCGGGATCGAGCAGGCCGCGCACCGGCACCGGCACGAAATCACTGTCGGCGAGGTAACGCCCCCGGTCGGCGAAGGCGAGGCGGCTGGCTTCGCCGATGAGCCGCCATGCCTCGGGGTTGTCAGGGCCGAGCGCGGCGAGGTCGAACGGGACCAGCAGGCCGAGTATCTGCCCCACGGTAACCCCGCCTGACGAGGGCGGTCCCATGCCGCAGACATCGTAGCCACGATAGGGCACGCAGGCCGCGTCGCGCTCGCGCACCTGGTAGATGGCGAGATCGGTCGCACTCAACTGTCCGGGATTGCCCTTCGCCCCCTGCACCGCCGCCGCGATGTCCTCGGCGATGGCCCCGGTATAGAACGGCTCCGGCCCCTCCGTCGCCAGTATGCGCAGCGTGTCGGCATAGGCCGGGTTGCGCAGGGTGCCACCCTCGCGCAGCGGCATGCCGCCAGGGAAGAAATGGGCGCGGGTGGTGTCAAAGCGCGACAGCCGGTCGGAATCGCGCGCCACCAGCCCCGCCAACCGCGGGCTGACCGAGAACCCCTCCTCCGCCAGCCGGATCGCGTCGTCGAAGAGCCCCGCCCAGTCCGCGCGACCCCAGCGGCCATGCGCCTCTGCCATCAGCGCAGGCGTGCCCGGCACGCCCACCGAGCGCCCGCCCACCACCGCCTCGAAAAAGCCGAGCGGCTGGCCGTCCTCGTCCTGAAAGAGCGTTGGCGTGGCGGCCAGCGGCGCGGTCTCACGCCCGTCCAGCGTGGTGATCTCGCCGGTGGCCCCGTCATGCCAGACGAGGAACGCGCCGCCGCCAAGGCCAGAGCTTTGCGGCTCGACCAGTCCCAGCACCGCCTGCGCCGCCACCATCGCATCCGCCGCCGTGCCGCCCAGCGAGAGCACTCTTGCCCCGGCCTCGACCGCGAGCGGGTGCGCGGCGGCGATCATCCAGTTCTCGGCCACCGCCGGGCGGCCCGCCGCCTTGGCCTCTGCCGCGCCATGCAGCATGGCCGGCACGTGCAGCACCCCGGCCCCTGCGCCCTCGGGCGCGACCGTGTCGGCGGCCTGTTGCGCCGCCACGGGCAGCGCGAGGCAGAGAAGGATTGCAAGGATCGTGCGCATCGCCGTCTCCTTTCGTCACAACGGGTCGGTGCGCCACAGCGTCACCTTTAGCCCACCATGCGCCACCGGCGGACCCGGAGGCAAGAACGGCAACCCGGTCGCGCGGGCCAGCCCGCCATCGCTCGTTACCAGCCCCACGCGCCAGCCGCGCATCTCGCGGCGCAAGACCTCGCCGAGGCTGCCATAGAGACCGAACAGCAGCTTGCGGTTGCCGATGCGCGCGCCGTAGGGCGGGTTGACCATCACGAGGCCCGGCGCCCCCGCGGGGCGGGTAAGCGCCGAGACCGGCTGGCAGGCGAAGGACACAAGCCCCGCCACACCCGCGCGCGCGGCATTCTCAGCCGCCATGCGCACCGCGCCTGCGTCGCGGTCGAAACCGGCGAATCGCACGCCCGTCTCGCCGGGCGCGATCCCACCGCGCATCGCCTGCCACGCGGGCGCGTCGAACGTTGCCAGGTCCTCGAAGGCAAATCGCCGGTCGCGCCCCGGCGCGAGCCCCGCCGCGATTTCCGCCGCTTCGATCGGAAAGGTGCCCGAGCCGCACATCGGATCGAGCACCGGCTCGGTCCCGTCATAGCCGCATTGCCGAAGGAACAGCGCCGCCAGCGTCTCGCGCAGGGGGGCCTTGCCGGTGGCCAGCTTGTGGCCGCGCCGGTGCAGTGGCTCGCCCGAGGTATCGACGCTCAGACTCACGAGGTCGTCATCGATCCGGGCCATGACCCGGACAGCCCCCTCGCCCCCCTCCGGCGCGCCAAAGGTCTCGGTGATCGCGCGCGCGATTCGCTGCGACGCGGCCCCGGCATGGTAGATTTTCGAGCGGCGGCAGGCGGCCTCGACCTTGACCGGCACGTCGGGGCGCAGCACCGATCCCCAGTCGAATTTCCGCGCCCGTTTGTCGAGCTGCGCGAGGTGCATCGCACGGAATTCGCCGATACGGGCAAGCACACGGTTCGCGCCGCGAACCGTGAGGTTCGCGCGCCAGACCTCGGGCCAGCCGCCGGTGATCTCGACACCGCCGGGCACCGCCGACACCGGCCCGAAACCCAGTTCCGCGACCTCCTCGGCGAGCGCCGCCTCCAGCCCCGGCGCGGTGGCAAGGAATATCGCGAAATCCACCGCCGCTCAGAGCATCGCTGGCACGACCTGGTCGGGCGGGCGGTGGCCGTCCTCGAAGGTCTTGATGTTGATGATGACCTTCTCGCCCATCTCGACCCGCGCCTCGCGCGTGGCCGACCCCATGTGCGGCAACAGCACCACGTTTGGCAACTCGCGCAAGCGCGGGTTGATGTCGGCTCCGCGCTCGTAGACGTCCAGACCGGCGCCCGCGATCTCTCCGGCGCGCAGCATCCGGGTCAGCGCGTTCTCGTCGATCACCTCGCCGCGGCTGGTGTTCACGATCACCGCCTCGGGCTTCATCAGCTTGAGCCGCCGGGCGTTCATCAGGTGAAAGGTCGAGGGCGTGTGCGGGCAGTTGATGCTCAGCACATCCATGCGCGCCACCATCTGGTCGAGGCTCTCCCAGTAGGTCGCACCGCATTCCTCCTCGATCTCGGGGCGCAGGCGGCGACGGTTGTGGTAATGCACCTGCATCCCGAAGGCAGCGGCGCGATGCGCCACCGCCTGCCCGATCCGCCCCATGCCGAGAATCCCCAGCCGCCGACCTGCGATGCGCCCGCCCAGGAACGCCGTGGGCGACCAGCCGCGCCAGTCACCCGTCTGCATCGCCGCCAGCCCCTCGGGCAGGCGGCGCGTCACCGCGAGCATCAGGGCCATGGTCATGTCGGCGGTGTCGTCTGTCAGCACGCCGGGCGTGTTCGAGACGAGGATGCCGCGCTGCCGTGCCGTCTCGACGTCGATGTGATCGACGCCCGCGCCATAATTGGCAATGAGCTTGAGCCGTTCACCCGCCTGCCCGATCATGCCCGCGTCGATCCGGTCGGTGATCACCGGCACCAGGACATCCGCCTCCTGCATCGCCGCCGCCAGCTCCTCGCGGCTCATTGGCGTGTCGTCTTCGCGCAGCCGCACATCGAACAGCTCCTGCATCCGCCGCTCGACCGGCTCGGGCAGGCGTCGCGTAACGACAACACTCAGGGTTTCTGACGGCATGGCGACCCTCCTCCGGCTTTTCTTTCCCGCGCGGTGCTGGCAGAGTGGCGCAGGATAAGGCGGGGCACAAGAACCCTTGCCAGCGGACCGCGCAGAAATCGGAGAGCAAACATGCGGCGGCTTGTAATGGCCCTTCTCGTCGCGGCCCTCGGCGCGGGCGCGGGTGCCGCACAGGAGCGCGGGCCCGTGACCGGGCTGCCGATGCCGCGCTACGTCTCACTCAAGGCGTCCAAGGCCAATGTCCGGCGCGGCCCCAGCCTCACCCACCGCATCGACTGGGTCTACAAGCGCCGCGGCATGCCCTTGCGCATCACCGCCGAGTTCGGCCACTGGCGGCGTGTCGAAGATGTCGACGGGGCCGGCGGATGGGTGCATTACTCGCTGCTGTCGGGGGTACGCACGGTCCTCGTCGCGCAGGACCTGCTGGACATGCGCGCGCGCCCCGACCCCGGCTCGATGGTCACCGCGCGGCTAGAGGCCGGGGTGATCGCGCGGCTCTCGGAATGCGGCCCCGAGTGGTGCGCGCTCTCGACCGGGGGGCATGACGGCTGGGCGCAAAAGACCACGCTGTGGGGCGTGGGCGCCCAGGAAATCGTCGAGTAGACGGCCTGAGCCGACGTACCGTCGCGGCCCGCACATGGTGCTCACATTTTTTTCCGCTGCGCTCTTGATCCGGCCAAACCGCCGGAGTAATGACCGCAGCACGCTGGGGTGTAGCCAAGTGGTAAGGCAGCGGTTTTTGGTACCGTGTACCGTAGGTTCGAATCCTACCACCCCAGCCAGAATCTCCCGACCTTTAAACCGATGAGCCGCGCGGGCCGCCGTCGTCGCAAAGTGCCCCGTTTGGTGCCCCCGCGAAGGGTGGCTCGGGTGACGGCTCGGTCGGCGCGGCGGAGGCTCCTCCCGCGCCGGGGCTTCGGAGGTAGTCGGGGGATAGGGGTTAGTATGGAGAGCGCCCTTAGCTCCGTCGGGGGATAGGGATAAGTAATGGGAAGAGGGGTAAGAGGCGGTTGAGACCGGTCCTTCCTCCCCCCCAACCAAGAGAAACCAAACCTAAAGGGTTGCATTGAAGAGGGGAAATGGTGCGGTGGGTGATCGAAGGTGGCAAGAGGTCGAGGGGGATTTATTAACTAACATCAAGTGGTCCGACCCGCGCCTCGAACATCGCCTGACGCTCCTTTGACCCGTTGGTTGGCTGGATTCGGCGCAGGTCGGCGTAGTCGTCGCGGACTACTTCTTCAACTTCGTCTAAGCCCAACCATTCGCCGGACGTAGGCAATAGCTGCCCGACCGCGTTGATCGAAGCCTCCTTCATCAAGTCCTCAAGTAGCTTTGCGTGCCGATAATCGACAATGAAGCTGTCGTGGACGCAGAGAACCGGCAAGCGCAGTTCCACGGCACCTCGAATGACCCCCTCAGCGATCCGGGCGTCCACATTCATCAACCTGATGCCTTGATCGGCGAAGAGCGCGCCCTCCAACTGCGGTGTCCGCCGCACGAATTCGTCCAACAACCGTCGGAGCGCGTCGTTTCGGAAGCGGCGTGCCGGGTCGCCCGCCGGGTAGCTGTCTCGAAAGGCCTGATAAGTGGCGCGCTCGTCCGCGGCGTTGATGGCGGTCAGGACCAAGGTCTAGAGGTATCGCCTCTGCTGCTTACGGTCCACGCCCTCCAGGAAGCCGTCGGTGAGGTCGTAGGGATCACCTTCGAGCCGAACGCCCCGCTCCAAGCTCAGAAGGTTGATGTGGAGCGCCTTGAAGTCTCGCTCGACGGTCGGAAAGCCGTTGATGTGAATCTTCTTCCGAAGGTCCTCGCCGATCTGCTGCCACCACCCTCCGTAGAAGCGCCCGTTGAGGTTCCAGTTACTCCGCGAGAACACCCGCCGCACGAACTTGTTTCCGGGGAAGAACGGCACTTGTATCTGCTGACCCTCTCGTGGGCCCGTCGTAATGGCTCGTTCGATGTAAGGTTCTTCGATGTGGGGGAGGTCGAGGAACGTCCGCGCCAGAAGGTCGTTGTAGGCCCGGAGTTCACCCCTCATGGCCCGGGTTCGGTCGGTGTCCTCGTACTCCTCCTCACGCCCGCCGACGTCGCGCCGGATGATACATTCCCGATCGGGTGAGTGGCCTACGTCGATCCGCCCGAATCTCGCCTCTCGGAACTTGGCTTTCAGCGGCTCCGCAGCGCGTATGCGTGCCGTCCGGTTCGTGTTCGCTCCCGGTCCGGAGTAGCTGCCGAGCGACAACTCGATCAAGCCCGCGTCCGCCAGTCGATGAATCTGTGCGGGCACGGCTCGGGAGAGGTGAAGGGCGTTGTAGCGACTACCGGTGACCCACCTCTTGAGGTTCAGGTTCACGCCGATCGAAAGCTCCGGGTCGGTCGTCCACGCGACGTAGAGGTCGAGCAGGATCACCTTCAACATATCCCGGGTCTGGCCTTGGGCTTGGGACCGGAGCGCTTGACGTCGTGGCCTGCCACTGAACTTTCATCCAGCCGGAACCGGAGCCCTTTGGGTTGATACGCCGACAGGCGCAGGTGGAGCAACCGACAGATGCGCGGAGCTTTCAGGTGGCGCAGCGCGGCTGTTGGTTGCG
>NZ_PVWS01000061.1:0-2500 GCF_004126395.1 Roseovarius sp. A46
TGCAAACCGCGAACGCCGCCCCGGAGGGCGGCGTTCAAGCGTTTGGTTCAGCGCTGTATTCTGGTTGCGGGAGTAGGATTTGAACCTACGACCTTCAGGTTATGAGCCTGACGAGCTACCTGGCTGCTCCATCCCGCGGTGTATGTTTGTTATCGTTGAGAGATTTATCGGGGGATTTCCAGGTTTGGCGGCGACCTACTCTCCCACGTCTTGAGACGCAGTACCATTGGCGCGACGGCACTTAACGGCCGGGTTCGGGATGGGACCGGGTGTTTTGCTCGTGCTATGGCCACCAAACCGGGGAATCCCCTGATTGATACAATCGGCCCTTTTGGGGCTGTCCATGTCAAGCTGACACGTTTTGGCGTATGCTTTTTGGTCCAGTCTTTCTGTTACTGGATCAAATCAAGCCTATCGGGCGATTAGTACCGGTCAACTGAGCGCATTGCTGCGCTTACATCTCCGGCCTATCGACGTGGTGGTCTACCACGGCCCTCGGGGATACCTTGTTTTGAGGGGGGCTTCCCGCTTAGATGCCTTCAGCGGTTATCCTGTCCGGACATAGCTACCCTGCACTGCGGCTGGCGCCACAACAGGTCCACCAGTGGTCCGTTCACCCCGGTCCTCTCGTACTAGGGGCAACTCCTCTCAAGTATCCTACACCCACGGCAGATAGGGACCGAACTGTCTCACGACGTTCTAAACCCAGCTCACGTACCTCTTTAAATGGCGAACAGCCATACCCTTGGGACCTGCTCCAGCCCCAGGATGAGATGAGCCGACATCGAGGTGCCAAACACTGCCGTCGATATGGACTCTTGGGCAGTATCAGCCTGTTATCCCCGGCGTACCTTTTATCCGTTGAGCGATGGCCCTTCCACTCGGGACCACCGGATCACTATGGCCGACTTTCGTCTCTGCTCGACTTGTCAGTCTCGCAGTCAGGCTGGCTTATGCCATTGCACTCAACGAGCGATTTCCGACCGCTCTGAGCCAACCTTCGCGCGCCTCCGTTACGCTTTAGGAGGCGACCGCCCCAGTCAAACTACCCGCCACGCAGGGTCCCGGACCCGGATAACGGGCCGCGGTTAGACATCAAGAGTGCGAAGGGTGGTATCTCAAGGGAGGCTCCACCGCGACTGGCGTCACGGGTTCAAAGCCTACCACCTATCCTGCACATCACAATCCTGATGCCAGTGCGAAGCTGTAGTAAAGGTGCACGGGGTCTTTCCGTCTGACCGCGGGAAGCCTGCATCTTGACAGGCAATTCAATTTCGCTGAGTCGATGTTGGAGACAGCGGGGAAGTCGTTACGCCATTCGTGCAGGTCGGAACTTACCCGACAAGGAATTTCGCTACCTTAGGACCGTTATAGTTACGGCCGCCGTTTACCTGGGCTTCAATTCAAGGCTCTCACCTCTCCTTTTAACCTTCAGGCACCGGGCAGGCGTCAGACCCTATACGTCGTCTTGCGACTTCGCAGAGCCCTGTGTTTTTAGTAAACAGTCGCCACCCCCTGGTTTGTGCCCCCGGATCCAAGTTGCCTTGAACCCGGGCCTCCTTCTCGCGAACTTACGGAGGTATTTTGCCGAGTTCCTTCAACATCGTTCTCTCAAGCGCCTTGGTATGCTCTACCAGTCCACCTGTGTCGGTTTAGGGTACGATCTCATGATGGAGCTATTTCCAGGAACCGCTCAGCGGCCCGCCCAATCCGATAAGGGCGAACAACCTCCGCGATCCGTCACTTCCATCTGGCCCAGGAATATTAACCTGGTTCCCATCGACTACGCCTTTCGGCCTCGCCTTAGGGGTCGGCTTACCCTGCTCAGATTAGCTTTAAGCAGGAACCCTTGGACTTTCGGCGGGAGGGTCTCTCACCCTCCTTGTCGCTACTCATGTCATCATTCTCACTAGTGATCTCTCCACCGGATGGCTCACGCCCCGGCTTCATCGAAAATCTCGCCCCTCCCATGCGGGCGAGCCCGCAAAAGAGGAATGAGACTGTATCACACTACGCTCTGCTACCATGCCTTACGGCATCCTAAGCTTCGGCTCATGGCTTGAGCCCCGTTACATCTTCGCCGCAGGACAACTTGTTTAGACCAGTGAGCTGTTACGCTATCTTTAAAGGATGGCTGCTTCTAAGCCAACCTCCTGGTTGTTTTGGTCGTCCCACCTGCTTTCCCACTTAGCCATGAATTGGGGGCCTTAGCTGTAGGTCAGGGTTGTTTCCCTCTCGACGACGGACGTTAGCATCCGCCGTCTGTCTGCCATCTAGTACTCCCCGGTATTCGGAGTTTGGTTAGGATCAGTAAGCCTGTGGGGCCCCATTACCCATCCAGTGCTCTACCCCCGGGGGTATTCGGATGACGCTCTACCTAAATAGATTTCGCAGAGAACCAGCTATCTCCGAGTTTGATTGGCCTTTCACCCCTAGGCACAACTCATCCCGACCTTTTTCAACAGGTGTGGGTTCGGACCTCCAGTTGGTGTTACCCAAC
>NZ_PVWS01000062.1:0-6616 GCF_004126395.1 Roseovarius sp. A46
GCAGCCAGGTAGCTCGTCAGGCTCATAACCTGAAGGTCGTAGGTTCAAATCCTACTCCCGCAACCAGAATACAGCGCTGAACCAAACGCTTGAACGCCGCCCTCCGGGGCGGCGTTCGCGGTTTGCACGCCACGTGGAAGCATTGTGGAAGCAAGAGGGGCCGAAGTCCTTCATATCGCTTCGTACACCGGTGCCCGTAATGAGTATTGCTTCCAGTGCCGAGAGGTATACGTCAATATCTTGCATGAGCGTTCTCCTTTCGAACGCTCTGAGCTTCGCACTGCTCTATGCCTCCGCGGAAACGGTCATCTCATCTACCTGTTTGTCGGCTTACAGAACGGCGGCTGCGCCGCCGCCATCGCATACACCCTGAGCGAAACGGCCAAGCTGCATGGTGTGGACCCGCAAGGGTTGCTCACCGATACGCTCGCCTGAATCCCCGACTACAAGATCACCCGCGTGGATGATCTTCTGTCGTGGAACTGGTCAAAATACGCGGACCGACCGGACGCTTACGGCTGTTTCGGCATCGGCAGGACTCCTCTGGTGGAGGTCCCAAATCTGTCAGATCAGGCCAAAAGTCGCAGTTTTTCAGACGTTTCCTAACGAAGCACGACCACACTGCATTTGGCATGACGGACAACCCGCGCAGCAGTCGATCCGAGCAGGAGGCCCGAGAGGCCCTCGCGGTGGGATGCCACGACGATGCACTCCACGCCGTGCTTGCGCGCCCAGGTCAGGACCGTGTTGGTCGGATGTCCGGACACGACATGCGTCTCGATCCGGTCCGAGGGCATCGCTGCCTTTAGCGCCTTGTCAAACCGCTCGATGCTCTCCTGGACCTGTTCTTTCGGGAAGTAAGAACCGACATAAGAGGGCAGTTCCTCCACCACCGAAAGGGCTACAATGCGACCGTCCTCGGCAAGAAGGCGCTGCGCAGCGGCTAACTGGTCCTGGCAATCATTGATGTGATCCGGTGCGATGGGGACGAGAATATTCTTGTACATTCAAACCTCCAGCTTACTTCAGGATGCCTGGCAGCCAGGTTGCGATTTGCGGAAACAGGAAGATCAGCGTCAGGCCGATGAACTGCAGCGCCACGAACGGGCCGACGGAATTGTAGACATCGCCCATACTGACATCACGGGGCAGTACCCCCTTGATCCAGAACAGGACGAACCCGAACGGGGGTGTCAGATAGGCGATCTGGATATTGACGATGAACAGCGCCCCGAACCAAAGCTTGTCGATCCCGAGGGCATCAACAATGGGAATGAAAAGTGGCGTGCAGAGCATGATGATGGCCCAGTCGTCCATAACCATGCCCAGAACCAGAATGATCAGCATCATCATCAACAGGATGCCGGTGCTGCCGCCGGGCATGGCAAGCACCAGATCGGTCAGCAAGTCCTGACTGCCCATCGTGTTGAAGACATTGAGATAGACGGTCGCCCCGATGAGAATCCATAATCCCATGCCACTCAGCTTGAGTGTGGAGACCAGCGAATCCTTCAACACCTTCCAGGTCAGCTTGCCGTATATCAGGTTGATCAGAAATGCCCCGGCGGCCCCGAAAGCCGCCGCCTCGGCCGGCGTCGCTACCCCGCCCCAGATCACGCCGAGCACGATGGCGATCAGCACCGCGAAAGGCCAGATGCTGAGCATCGCGCCGAGTTTTTCCTGACGGGTGAATTTCTTGTCGCTCGGCAATGCCGGCCCCAATTCGGGCTGAAGCCTGCAGCGGACGCCGATATAGATCGTGTAGAACGCCGCAAGCATCAGCCCGGGCAGGACGCCCGCCATGAACAGGTCGCCGATCGAGACCTTGGCAAGCAGTCCGTAAAAAATAAACGGAACGCTCGGCGGGATCAGCGCGCCCAGGGCCCCGCCAGCGGCGATCGAGCCTATCGCGATGCGGCGGTCGTATTTGTAGCGCATCATCGAAGGATAGGCGATCTGGCCCATGGTCGTTGTGGCAGGCGGGGTGATCCCGGTCACCGCGGCGAACACCGTGCAGACCTGCACCGTCCCCATGGCCAGCCCGCCATGGATATGGCCGATCAGCTTGTAGACCGCGTCATAAGCAGCTTCGGCGATCCCGGAAAACCGTATGAGTGACCCCATGAACAGGAACAGGGGCACCGTCACCAGAACCGAGTTCCAGGGCGTCGAATAGAACGCGCTCGGCACCGAAAGGAGGGCGCGCGGCTCCAGCAGGAGTGCGAACAACGCGGCCGTGCCGCCCAGCCCGAATGCAACAGGGAGCCCCATGAATAGGATCACGAAGAGAACAATGAAATACAGCGCGGTAATGAGTTCGAGGCTCATGTTTCATTCTTTCCTTGCTCAAAACGTCCCGTGCCCCTCCGATCGCGTGTGTTCGCAAAACGGTCTGGTGCCTGATTGAGGGAAACCGGGACGGACTGCGCTTCACCGGTGCCAGGCGTCGCTGGGCCATCCGGGCCGCGCCCCTGGCCCGGAAGCCGAGCCAGAGGCTTGTTTGAGCGTGCGCTCACGCGTCGTTATTGAGCGTTCTCTTTGTCTTCGAGGAACCGCTTGAAGATCTCGACGCCCTTCGCATTACCTTCGGAGGCGTCTGCGATCTGCGGCCAAACTTGCTGGATCGCGACATCGCGCATGCGTGCGACTTCTTCGTCGCTCATCTCGATTACCTCGCCGCCGGCATCGCGCAGAATCTGCAGAGCCTCATCCACACCTTCCGCATGCATCCGGCTGGTTTCGAAATATGTCTCCTTGAACACGCCGTTTATCTGCTCGCGCTGCCAATCCGTGAGGGCGTTCCAGCTCTGAAGATTGATATATATCTCCTGATGCTGAGCGGGGTTCCAGCCGGGCATGATCGCGTAATCGACCACCTCGTGGAACGACATATCATCAATGCCGCCGGTGTCCCAATAGGTGCCTTCGATGGTGCCAAGCTTGATCGCCGTGTAGATTTCGCCGGCATTCATCGACACAGGGGATCCGCCCACAGTGGAGTGGAAGATGGCCTGCGGACCGCCCGCGCGCATCTTGCGCCCCTCGAGGTCCTCGATCTTTTCGACCCGGAAATTCGTGAACATTGCGTTCGGGCCCTGATTTGTCCAGCCGCCCCAGTACAAGTTGCGCGCGTTTGCCGCCGTCTGCACGATATCGCCGACGCGATAGTCGGGGTTGCCCCACATCACTTCCCAAGCTTCCTCGGTGCTGTTGGCGCCCATCGCGAGGCCAAAGGCCAGCATCCCTTCGGGCATGTCGCCGCCATAGACCGATCCCCAGCCTGCATAGCCGTCGGTCACGCCTGCGGCAGCTGCGCCGAAGGCTTCGGAGCCGCTGACCAGCGCACCCGCGGGTTCGACCCGGATTTTCACGGTACCTTCGGTCGCTTCTTCGACGGCCTCGACCCAAGGGATCAGGCCATTGTCCCAACCGGCATCCGTCTGGTCGAACGCGGGCTGGAACGTCCACTCGGTGACCTCATCCGGTGGCCCGTCCTGCGCCACGGCCACGCTCGCGCCGAGAGCCATGGCCCCTGCCCACAGGGTGGCTTTTCCAAATTCGTTCATCTTCATGACACTTCCTCCTTGCTAATGGTCAGTTCATTTTTTGTTGGCCCCGGAACCGGCGATGCCGTGCCGAAGGCAGGTCGTTCAGCCGCGTCCAAGCAGTGTTGAGAGGTTGCGGATCAGGTGTTTCACAAAAATCAGAAGCACCATTCCCCCGGCGACGGGGATCGCAAATTTTATTGGATAGATCGGGATCGGAATGGATGTCGGAGTTTGCTGATTGAGCATCAGCGAAAGCGAGGCAGCCTCGTAGCCCTTCCAGATCAGGATGACCAGGAACAGGATCGCGAAAGGGGCCGTCAGAATATCTAGGAGCGCTTTCTTGCGGCTGCTTGCATTGGCGTAGAAAAGATCGAGCTTGACGAAGCTGTCGTGCTGGAGCGCATAAACACCACCGGCGCAGGCCAGCAGGACCATCGCCGCCTGCAGGGTTGTCCCGATCCACTGAGATGGCGCATTGAGGGCGTACCGCAAGAAGACGTCCGTCACGCCGAACACCATGCAGTAGAGTATAAGGAACCAGCCAACGCGGCCCATTATCTCCGATATCGCGTGGGTGATCCACTCAAGCGCGCGCATTACCATTTTGCATACCCGGTCTGGCTCACGTCCGTCTCCGTCCTTGAGGGACTCACCGGGCGGCGGCGAGGTATGCTGTCGGTCTTGCCCAAGCCCTTCTGTTCGCGAGATGCACAGAGCTCGTCACCGATCGCCTTGAGGAACCTAATCTTGTCGCACCGCCCCGGACTCATGCGAGTCATCCCCCCGCAGTCAACGTATTCAAGTGTTTGAGAGGTGCCGCGGACTGTCGCGGACCGCTCTCGCCTCCGTGCAGGAAACGACATGGCCAGCAGCGGAGAAAGCTACAGATGACGGTTAACAGGGGTACAGATTGCAATGTTAGCGGTTCCTGCCTTGCGCGCCTAACCGGCCGGTGCGCGCAACGGGCCGCCCGGTGAACGATGCCCCGTCCCGGCAGCCACGCCGCCACGGGCCCTCGGGGCGGAAACGACACGATCTGGCTCCAAGCGCATCTTCCGGGAACAAAACCGATTGCGACGCAATAAGATGCAACGCATCGGTCCCAGCGCGTTAGACCTTTGTGGTGGGGCAGGGGGGACGGGACGACCGGGGCGTGCACGCAGTGTCAGGTCCTTCTCCGTCTCGCGCCGGTGCAGAGACATCAAGAGAGCCATCAAGGCCGGCGCGAGAATCTGTCCCCCTGCCTGCCCCGAACTGTACCTGTCTCGGAGGCCGTCTATAACATTACCAATGGGGCAGTATGCACGGCAGCCGCGTCAAGTTCGTCATGGTGTGGGACGCGTCCCCGAGCATGAGATGCGAAGCTATGGAGGCCCCAATGAACCCTATTGGTCATTTTATGTCGAACCAGCCATGGTCGGGTACATCCGACCGTACCGGCGAGATACGCAACCCCGCGACAGGCGCGGTCACTGGCCGGGTCTCGTTGGCGTGCAAGGCTGATGTGGATGCCATCGTTGACACCGCCGCGGCAGCCTTGCCCGGATGGGCGGCCACTCCTCCTGCCAAGCGTGCCACGGTGATGTTCGAGTTCCGCGACCTGCTTAAGAGGCACACCGACGAGCTGGCGGAGCTGCTTTCGGCGGAACATGGCAAGACGCTTCCCGACGCCAAGGGAGAAATCGCGCGAGGAATCGAGGTGGTCGAGTTCGCCTGCGGTATCCCGCAGCTTCTCAAAGGGGAATATTCCGAAGCGGTGGCCCAGAATGTCGACAGCTTCAGTGTGCGGCAACCGGTCGGGGTCGTTGCCGGGATCACCCCGTTCAACTTTCCGGCCATGGTGCCGCTGTGGATGTACCCGGTGGCCATCGCATGCGGAAACACCTTTGTTCTCAAGCCCTCCGAAAAGGACCCGAGCGTCGTAATGCGCATTGCCGAGCTGCTGGCGCAGGCAGGCGTGCCCGAAGGTGTCTTCAATGTCGTGAACGGCGACAAGGAGGCCGTGGATACCCTTCTCGACAATCCTCAGGTTGAAGCAGTCAGCTTCGTCGGCTCCACGCCGATCGGCCACTACATCTATTCGCGCGGAACCGCCAACGGCAAACGCGTGCAGGCTTTGTGCGGTGCCAAGAACCACATGGTCATCATGCCTGATGCCGATATGGATCAGGTGGCCGACGCGCTGATCGGATCGGCCTACGGCTCCGCCGGTGAACGCTGCATGGCGGTATCTGTCGCGGTTCCGGTGGGAGAGAAGACCGCCGACCGTCTGGTCCATGCACTCGAGCCTCGCATCCGCGCGCTGAAGATCGCGCCCTACACCGACCCCGACTCGGAGCTCGGGCCCGTCATCTCTAAACAGAGCTATGACAAGATACACAACCTTATAGCGGATGGCATCGATCAAGGAGCAAACCTCGTGGTCGACGGCCGGGAGATTACTCTGCAGGGATACGAGGAGGGGTATTTCATCGGGGGCTGCCTGTTCGACAACGTGTCCACAGACATGTCCATCTATCGCGAAGAGATCTTTGGCCCCGTCCTGTCGGTCGTACGTGTCGCGGATTACGAGACCGCGGTGGAGATGATAAACGATCACGAGTACGGCAACGGCACGGTCATTTTCACTCGCGACGGCGATGCCGCGCGCGATTTCTGGGCGCGGGTCCGCATCGGAATGGTCGGGGTGAACGTGCCCATCCCGGTGCCGGTCGCGTATCATTCGTTCGGCGGATGGAAGCGCTCGCTCTTCGGTGATCATCATATCCACGGCATGGAAGGCGTCCGGTTCTACACCCGGCTCAAGACCATGACCACGCGTTGGCCCTCGGGCATCCGAACCGGGGCTGAGTTCAATTTCACGGGTGGCAAGGACGTGTGAGAACACGCCCGGCCAAGGAAGCGGCGCCATCATTTCTCCCGTGGTGCCGCTTCCATCTTCGGGAAAGTCTGAACAACGCCTTCTGCTGCGCCGACGCGCCGATGTGAGGGCCATGCCGGGCATCAGGCAGCTTGTTTCCAGCGGCTTTCGGGCTGCTTCGGCCGCTCGGTTGGTGGACAGGCCAATT
>NZ_PVWS01000062.1:6688-12737 GCF_004126395.1 Roseovarius sp. A46
TGGCCTGTCCACCAACCGAGCGGCCGAAGCAGCCCGAAAGCCGCTGGAAACAAGCTGCCTGATGCCCGGCATGGCCCTCACATCGGCGCGTCGGCGCAGCAGAAGGCGTTGTTCAGACTTTCCCTAAACACAGATGAAAGTTGAACTTTCGGGCACCAGAGCGTGTCTCGACAGGTGTCAGACACATACAGACCATGTCCGAAACCGTTCGACTGGTCCCTCAGACCGAGGGCGGGAACAACCTGCCGCAAGCAGCAGTATTCTCTGCGAGCCTTCGCAATCAACACCCCACTCACCTCTAGCCCAGCAGGCGGTGGCTCAAAACACCTGCAGCGGCAGGCGACGCCTGATATGAGACACAGCGTCCTCAGTCAGGGTCACTCCTTCCACGTAAGAAGACGGGGGTGTGGTACCTGGAGACGGTAAGCTCCAGGTCTCTGTGCCCTACGCTTCAATTCTGCGTGTTGTCGCTGATGCCGCATACCTATACGCTAGTAAAAAATTTTTCCGACCTAAACCTCCCCTGTATCCTAACCCGAAAATCCCGCGAAAATGGCAAAGTTAACTTTGTCAACTTCGCTTCAACTCTCCAGCATTTAGGTTTCAACTTTGCCCTGAGGCCGTTGCTGACCGGTCTTGGCCCTGGATCCCCTCCAGTTCTGCCCAACCCTGGAGCAAAAACCTTTCACTCCAGCCTTGTACTCGTCGGCCCTGAGTGTATGTTGGGGGTCCAGGGTTTATCCGGGTCCTTCTCCTGTCTGAGGTTGCTGACGCTTTGCTCACAGCCACAAGACGAAAGAGGCTACCGCCACGGCGTGTCACCTGCCGGTCTCCAAAGGTGGCTCTTTGCCGGGGACTTCACCCGACCCGCTTTGATCCGGCTCCGTCTAGGTCATTGCAGAAACGCGACAACGGAACCCACCGACGCGGTTCATATCGAACCTCTGGATATATTTATCCTGGTTCACCCCATATATGTATCAGAGCGGGGACCTGACCCCTGACCCGTTGATTTGCCCCATGTGCTTATCCAGCGTTGGTCAGTCGGTCGGGGGCAGATGAAAACTCTGCGGGGAAGCGGCTGGCCTCCGATATCAGGCATCGCGTGGATACGGCAAATCAGATGACGGGCCTTCCCCTGCATGCGGGGGGAAGGAACGGGTGGCGGAGATGTGCCTGGATGAACTGGCTCCATGTTTGACCGGACACCTGGACTTGAGACCTGGACTTGAAGGATATCCTAACGGGATATACAATATACACTGAAAGGATATACTCATGCCCCTCTACATCAAGGACCCGGACGTGGATGCGCTGGTTGAACGCTACCTTGCAGCTTCCGGCGCGAAGACCAAGACCGAGGCGGTTCGCACAGCCTTGCGCAACGCTATAGCGGCCTTGGAGAAGCGGGGAACTCTTGCCGAGAGGGTTGCCAGGGTGCAACGGAAAGCGGTTGCCGCGGGGCTCACGCCACGCGAGATGGACGACAAGCCCTTCATGGATGAGCTGTGGGGCGAGGACTGATGTTCATTGACGCCAGCGCCTTGTGTGCCGTGCTGCTGAATGAGCGGGAAGCTCCCGCCATGCTGAGCGCAATGGAAACAGCCCGTGGCAGGCTGATGATCTCGCCCGTCGTTCGCGTTGAAGCCACGCTTGCCATCGCACGCAGTCTGAAAGACGCGCAAGGCGCGACGCATATCGGCGAAGTCCATTTCGATGAGGCGAGCAAGCTCGTGGGTGAGCTGGTCAAGATGCTTGAGGTTCGGGAAATGCCCCTTACCGAAAACATGGGCACGGGCGCAATCACGGCACTGAGGAGATATGGAAAGGTTGCTGGACACCCGGCCAGGCTCAACATGGGAGATGCCCTGGCCTACGCCGCTGCCAAGGAGCTCCGTGTGCCGTTGCTCTACAAAGGTAACGATTTTGCGCACACTGATCTTGGCAACTGAGCCAGCACGGTGGCTGCTGTGGCGGAGCTGTGCCTGGATGGTCCCCTGCCTGGAAAACAGGACCTCAAGACAGGGACCCAGGAGCGCGCATCGGGCTGGGCCAGCCGCCTATCTCGAAGCGTCTAATGGCGCGGTATGCTCCCTCAGCCAGGGCACCATCCGATCATGGCGAAACGTACGGTAGTGAAACCGAGCGAAGCTGTCAGCTGACGCGCACGTCGCCATAAGCGACAATTCATTTGACCAAGCCGTGCATGTAGCTTAAAGATACACAATGAGACGGATCAGCTATACGAAAGCCGCGATCCGTGCCTTGCGCCGGATGCCGGCGAACACGGCCAAACGTATTCGGGCCAAAATCGAAGCTTATTCGCGAGATCCGGTATCGCAGTCCAAAAACGTGAAATCCCTGAAGGGCCGAGACGGTATCCGACTGCGAGTGGGAGATTGGCGGGTGATTTTGGATGACCAGGGCAACGTTCTGGCAGTGCTGGATATCGGCCCCCGTGGTGGCATCTATGATTGAGAGGACAGGACATGGGTGACGTTGTGACAATCCCGCGCGAGGAATATGATCGGCTTCGGGCAGCCGCCGAAGATCTGGCGGATCTGCAGACCTATGATCGTGCCAAGGCGGACTTGAGCGAGGGCAGAGACGAGCTGATCCCGGCAGAATACGCTGACCGTCTGCTCGATGGTGAAAGCGCTCTGAGGGTTTACCGCGACCTGCGCGGCCTGACCCAGGCGGCGCTCGCCGAAGAGGCCAGGGTGAACCGCGTCACAATTGCCGAGATCGAAACCGGTCGCAAACACGGGTCTGTCAAAACGCTGTGCGCCCTGGCGGACGCCCTCGAGATTGCACTGGATGATCTGACCTCCGATATCGGGCGTAGCGCGGATAGGATGAAGAACTAGATGACGGGTCCGCTGCATGCGGGGGAAGGAGCGGGTGGCAGGGCTGTGCCCGGATGGTTTTCCAGACAAGACCACCACCCAAAATTGACAAATATTGCCATTTAATGTCATCTTGAAAAGATTGGAGGTGCTGACATGGCAAGCGTGAACATATCCCTGCCCGATCCTATGAAAGATTGGGTTGAATCACAGACAAACTCAGGTCGGTACGACAACGCGAGCGAGTATGTCCGCGACCTGATCCGCCATGACCAAGACCGGACATCGAAGATTGCGGCCATGCAAAAGCTGGTGAACGAAGCGTTTGAAAGCGGTGCCAGTGACAAGAGCCTGGAGGATATTTGGGCCGCAGCGAAAGAGCGGGCGCAAGCAAACCGTGGCAATTGAATTTTCACGGGCCGCGGAGGATGATCTGTCAGGAATTTTCCTCTACGGCATCGAGGAACACGGGCTGGCTCAGGCCGAGCGCTACAAAGGCCAGCTCGACAAGACCTTTCAGATCCTATCCGATAACCCCAAGATCACCCGTTTTTCGGGAGGAGATCACACCACCCGTACGTGTCTATCCAACTCAGAAACATATCGTTGTTTGCACGATCTTGGAGGATGGCCAGACGGTTTACGTTCTGCGTGTTCGCCATCACCGTGAAAACTGGATCGAGCAGTCCAAGGGGTAACTTTGTTCATCAGCCTGAAAAGATGCTGTCCGAAAAGGTAGTGCCCCGGGAAGTGGCGTAGGATCCGGTCATGGCGATATGTACGGAAACGAAACCAACCGAATCCGTCAACTGAAGTGCATGCCCGGCGGCCAATACGACAATTTTATACATCTCCGACAAACTCGAGTCAGCTTGGCACATTAGTTCGTCTGCTGCGCCCTTTCAGTGGGCCTGGATCGAAGACCGGAAAAGAGCGGGAGGCGGAGACATGAGCATACAGATATTCACGCCCAGAAACGTCGACGGATCACCGATAAACGTGCCAATGGGATATCGCCGCAAGGTGAAATGGCTGCCGCAAATCGGAGACATCTTCCCCAACTTCAAGGTCGCGACCACACAAGGTGATTTGAATTTCTGGGACTGGGCAGAGGGGAGCTACACATTCCTCTTCAGCCATCCCGCCGCGAAAACGCCGGTCTGCACAACGGAAATAGCGGCGTTGGCACGGGCCGAAGCGTGCTTTGAAAGGCTCGAGACCAATGTCCTGGCACTCACTGGATCAAGCATGCAGGAGCAGCTGGAGTGGCATGACGATATCCGACAGGACTTTCAGGCAAGGGTCTGGTTCCCCGGCGCAGAGGACAAGGGAGGGCATCTCGCCAAGCTCTTCGGCATGCGCCATGAAAAGGAACACGCCACCTGGCCGATCCGGAAATCCTTCATTCTCGACCCGCAGATGAGGGTCCGAATGATTTTCGAGTACCCGGTGTTTATCGGGCGGTGCGTGGACGAAACGCTTCGCGTGATCACAGCCCTGCAACTTCACGACAGGACGGGGTTTGCGACGCCCGGAGACTGGTACGAAGGCGATGCGGTAATCGTGCCCGAAGACATACCCGAAGCTCAGGTCCTGCGTGAACTCGGCGTTCAATCGAGGCAAGTCAGTCCGTACCTGCGCGTCGCGCAACCAAATTCCAAGCCGGCAAATATTTTCACTGAGCTCAGTCCATCGCGCCACATGCCGGACCCATCTCCTGAGTCCGAGATCATCGTTGAGATGCGTCAACAGCTCACTGCCCCAGAGGCAGAAGACGGTAGATGACCTGCACCTTGACGAGATGCTCGCGCGTCGTGGCGTACCGGGAAGTTACGGAGAGGACCGCCCGAGCGACGTCAGGCGACGGTCCCCGGAATTTTGTCCGCTTCGGTATGTTGAGTTACTTGTTTCCCAACCCATATCAGAAAGGGCGTTTTGTCCACGCGGCAATCCAATTGGATGATTCTGATGAAACCAGCCTTTTTGATTGCCATGTTCTTCATGTCGGCGGCGTGCAATCCGATTGCCATGACAACGACCATGCAAAGACCAGCCCCGTCCGGCGTTGTCTCGCCTACCGTCAAAGCATTCACTGATCGACTTAATACCGTGCGGAGAAGAGAAGGGGTAAGAGCTATATACCTTGACCCACGCCTCGCGCTTGCAGCCAGGAACCATGCCAAGGACATGGCTCGGAACAATTACTTTTCGCATCGCAGTTTGTCTGGCGCCAGGCTATCCGATCGGGTGGCCCGTACCGGCTATTGCATCTCCGGCTTGGCAGAAAACATTGCATTTGGCCATCGCTCCGTCGACACCGTGTTTTCCTCCTGGATCAACTCACCTGCTCATCGCCGTAACATGTTGCGCCCCCAGGCAGTGACCTTTGGAGTCGCCGAAAACGACGGAATATGGGTATTGGTACTGGGTGACGAATGTCGACGAAAGTAGAGCCTCCAATCGGGCGTTTGACACGATCGACCGGGGGCAACTCGTTCTCTAATTGGTCTTCGGCCAGGCGGGCATGACGCAACGCGATATAATCGGTGACACAGTCAGCGAGGTCCATTATCGAACGCTTCTGGTTGTCGCTCCAGTCCCGCGGTACCCGGTCCAGCGCACAAAGAGACCCGAGTGTCTCGCCCGACGGCCCCGAGATCGGCGCTCCTAGATACGAAATCACACCCATTTCATCTATAATGGGATTATTCCCGACCCGCTCGTCAGTCCGTGCGTCGGACACGGCAAGCATTGCGCCGGTTCGGGTCACGATCCTGCAAAAGGAACGATCCAGATCCGTCTGGCTCAATCCATCAGGCAGGCCCTTCGCGGATTTGAAGTACTGGCGACAGGCATTCTCCTCCACGAAGGATACGAGCGCGATCGGGACTTCGGCTTCATGACACACCAACCG
This sequence comes from Roseovarius sp. A46, assembly GCF_004126395.1. NCBI lineage: Bacteria > Pseudomonadati > Pseudomonadota > Alphaproteobacteria > Rhodobacterales > Roseobacteraceae > Roseovarius > Roseovarius sp. A46. Next base: position 12,449 of record NZ_PVWS01000062.1, read on the forward strand.
GGTGAACCGGGTGAATTCAGGCTCGCGCGGGCTGTCGAGCAGCAACAGGCGACGCAGAACATTTGCCATGACGTCATCCGCGCTCTTGCCAGATTTTCTGGGCGATCTGCGTTCCGCTGTTCCCGCATCTTCGCTATCCTTAATTTCCGGGCCAAAAATCATGGAAAGTCTGAACAACGCCTTCTGCTGCGCCGACGCGCCGATGTGAGGGCCATGCCGGGCATCAGGCAGCTTGTTTCCAGCGGCTTTCGGGCTGCTTCGGCCGCTCGGTTGGTGGACAGGCCAATTC
>NZ_PVWS01000063.1:0-3113 GCF_004126395.1 Roseovarius sp. A46
ATTCCCAGAACTGGAAGCCAGCCGGGTCAGGCGCACGGTCGTAGTACAGAATGTAGATCGACGCGAGCTGCTGCTGCGCTGTGAGTGTGTTGATATCTAGCGGCATTTTAAGTCCCTTCCGTGGAGCGCTCGAATAATGAAGCTCGTTTTTCCCTGTCTCAGCCTGCGACGGCTCTTGCTGCGTGCTACATGCTCAGAACACGCAGCTGTCGCGCACTGATACTCTCCTCCCGTACCTATCTTGGGGAGACGTTTCAAGCAAAAGGTGTATAGTGATTTACATACTCTGACCTATACATGTCTTTTATGCCGCAAACCCACACTGCTTTATACGTCAGGGCGACGCGCTCGATATGGTCGCGTGAAATGAAGCTATAGGTCTCCGGTAAAACCGGGGCGATTCAAATTACACCCAGCTCTGGACCTTCAGAGCTACGAAGTGCTGGGATTAGACGCCGAAGAAAACCTTCTGAAAGTCGTAGCGGACCAACAGGACACGGCTTATCGAGCTTGCAGGCAATCTATGGGAGTGGTCACCATGTCAGCTGGGACCTTACCTCAGTTGGAGCGTTAAGTCTCGAGCTGGCTCAGGTGCAATAAGCCCAAGAAGAACTTTAAGACCTGCCCAACCCTTCATCACGAAGACATTACCGGACAGGAAAGAATTCTCTTTAGAACTCCTACCGAAAGACAATCAGGGTGATCTTCAAGAGCCCTTGATCACCTTAGAAAAAAGCCCCCGGCAGCGCCGGGGGCTTTCTCGTTTTCGTTCGGAAACCAGCGAGGGCTTCAGAAAGGACGATCGTCCAATCAGATAACGAAACCGTTCTCGATCAGCTGATTGTAGTCTGCCGAGCCGACGAGGTTGATTTCTTGGAGACCCTCGAGAGAAGCACCGAAGTCGAGGCTGCCGAGCTCAGTCACGGATGCAACCGGGTCATCGCCGTCGTCTTCATCACCGTCCCAAGTAATCTCGAAGACCTTGTACTCACCTTCGTTTTGATCGTTTTCGATCATCATAATGGCCTTGGCGTCCCCGATAAGCTCTTCCTGATCGGTTTTCTGGTACTCGACCAGCGAAAACTCACTCTCAGTAAAGCCACCGTACTCGTTATCAGGATCTGCAAGCGTGTTGTTGAACAGATCCTCAATGATACCAGCGTCGAGGCCTTCGAAGGTTTCGTTTTCACCAGTGTCGGTTGCAATTCTGCGCACCGACACCTCGTTAGCCTCAGCACCACCACCGTCGAGCGTGCTGTTATCCGCAGCATAGTCGAGAGTGACAGGGATCAGGATATTGGAGTCCGAACTGTCAGCCGGGGCACTGTTGTCAGAGCTATCGAACAGGCTGTTGAGGTAGTCCGAGAAGTCCAGGAAGTCGAGGCCCTCTTGACCGCTAGCCTCCCATTGTGGTGCATCCTGCGCACTAACAAATTCCCCGTCACCAGCCGTCGTGAAGTTCATGATCGTGTCGTCCCCGAACAGACCTTCCATGACGATGGTCTCATTGCTGGCGTAGTTATTCAGCGTGTTGTTCGGGTTGGAGCTGATCGGAGTGAAGTCGTCGATGGCTCCGCCAAAGTCATCGTTATCCGTCGACAGGACGATGAGGTCATTGGCCTGGTCGTTGGAGCCGCCGTTGATGACGTTGTCGTTCTCAACATTGCTCTCATCACCACTCTCGAACTGGTTGTCACCAGCCGCGTTCCACGAGTCAGGCACACTGAGGCTTTCATACCAGTCATCGGTCTCAACATCGTCGGTCAGATCTGGAACGTCGGGACCGGCGGCATCGCCGTTTGCATCCGCCAGATCGTTGATTACGATACCCGAGTTGTTGAATACCGCCTGGGCTTCATCTTCAACCTCGTTCCAATCATCATCTTCGTCGCCTTGGTCGGCCTGCGAGATGTCGATGCGGAGATCATCACCATCCCATTCACCACCGGTGGTCGTCTCGATGACCAGGGTATTGTTCTCCCCAATTCTGACGCTCAGCAGCTTGCTGAGAACGGGATCATTCTCGATCGCCGCAATCACCGCCGCGTTCACATCACGCTGGTCGCCGAAGAACCTGTTACCGTTGACCAGGTTACCGATTGTAGCCGTCGCCTCATAGCCGTCGACGCCACTTTCGGCTGTGTCAAAGGCCATGACGCCACCACCGTCGTCAAGATCACCATCGCCCGCACCAGACAGGGTCACTGTAATCGTCGCGCCGCCGACATAGGCCAGCGAGGTTGGAACACCAGGGATGTCAACCGCATCATTGATGTCACTGCCATCTTGAAACTCCGAACGCACCACATCGAAGTTGAAGGCCCAGCCAGCCGTTTCACCACCGGAGGTGTCGATGAAGTCCTCATCAGCACCGCCGTCAATATTCAAATTGAACTTGCTGACATCGCTGTCCTGCGAGGTTTCCTTTTTCGTCTTGATGGTATCCTGACCATCTCCGGTTTCGATGTTGATATTGTCGAGAATCGACTGGTTGAGACGCTGATTATTGTCGTCATCGAAGTCGCCGATCCCGTTGAACAAGACCGTATCGTTACCGCCATTGGTCGAGATGTTCAGCGAAGAGCCCGCGAAATCTACCGCATCACCATCCACGTCCACATCGACATTGTCGTTACCCGATCCGGTCGTCACATTGTAGGGCGTAGCCGTCTCACTACCGTCATAGGACAGTTCCAGAGAGACATTGCCACCGCCTTGGGCCGTGATCGTGTCAGCATTGGTAACACCGTTGAGCGTCAGATTGCCTTTGAACTCATCAGCATCGATGCGATCCAATGTGCCCCCGAAGCCGTCACGCACCACGAGGCTGGCGAAGCTGTCGCCGTTCGCGAAGTCCTCATGCGTCGCGATATTGACAACACTAAGCGCACCCAGCGTCGAGGTGATCGAGCCAACGTTCGACGGCTTTGCGTCTGCACCGTCGCCACCAACGCCCTTGACGTCGATATTGAACACTTCGATGCCGCCGGCAATGCCTTCATTGACCGACTGTGCCTTGCCACCGATGACGAGATCGCCACCTTCACCGCCACGGCCGACCTTCTCGAGCTCGACATTGACGCTGATCGGGAAGTCTTCCGTGCCGGGGTCCT
>NZ_PVWS01000064.1:0-2974 GCF_004126395.1 Roseovarius sp. A46
CCCTCGTCAGGACTGCACCTGGTTTTGGCGAGGGGACGTGGCATGGCGATCGTCGATGTCGTCGATCAGACGGATGAAAATTCAGGCACGGCTGTCACCGAAGACATGTTCGGCCTCAACGCGCTGTTCACGGTGACCGCACCGGACGAGGCGCAGCTATTCGACAGGTATGAGGACCTCGGTGTCACGAACCTGCGGTATCCGGGCGGGTCGGTCACCGAATGGTATTTCGACATTTCGGACATCAGCGGCGGCAGCCTTGAGCGGTCGAGCGGGACGTTCCAGGGCAACACCCAGTCGCTGCTAGCGTTCACCGATTTCATGGAACTCGCCGCGAGCCTCGACACCGATGTCACCCTCGTGGTTCCCACGATGAACGGCTTCACCCAATCCGCCGGCGAGGCCCTGCTTGCCGGCACCTACGGCGAGCGGGTCATCGACGCGGACCACCTCGGGCACGTGGCCGAGTTCGTCGAGGCCGCGGTCGCCACCGCGCAGGCGCAGGGCGTGCGGATCGACGCGCTCGAGATCGGCAACGAGTACTGGGGCTCGGGGCAGATGACCGCCGGCGAGTATGGCAAGCTCGCGGCGGCGATGTCCCAGGTGATGTCGGACACCTTTGCCGATATGGGCATTCCCCCGGCTGCGCAGCCCGATATCGTGGTCCAGACCACCAGTTCCGCGGGAATTTTTTCGCCCAGCAGCGACACGACGCTTTATGTCGATGAGGCGACCGGGTTCGTCTACACGGCCCATGAAGTAAGCAGGATGGATGCTGCGTCCGTCGCCGGGCTCACACCGGTCACGCTGGAATCCCAGGACACGTCCCGCCCGCAGGTGCGCGAGATGATCGCCGCCTTCGACCAGGACTCCGTCACCGTGGAGGGTGCGGATGGGCAGCTCATAGATTTCAACCTGCGCGACGCGGCGAATGCGCTCGACGGGGTGGTCGAGCATTACTACCTGGATGGTGGTTTTGATGCCGTGAACACCGAAGAGCAGTTCGGGTTCAGCCAGCTCGAATTGTGGAACATCGAGCTTGGGAGCCGCGATGCCACGCAACCTGCCCTCGATTTCTTCATAACGGAGTGGAACACCCGCAAGAACGGCGGCATCGACCAGGCCAACAATCGCGGCCTCCAGCAAGTGTCGATGTCGACGGAAATCTTCTATGAAATGGTCACCCACGGTGTCACAGCGGCCCATTTCTGGCCGGCGATCTTCAACTACAGCAACTCCGGGACGCTGATCTTCAACTCGGCAGAGTCCCTGACCCTCGCCGGGGAAGGCTTCGCCCTGATGAGCGAGAGCCTCGTGGGTCTGGCCCCCGTGCTGGATTTCAGCGTGGCGGGGGATTTTGCCGTTCACGGCTATGGCAACACCGACAGGCAGGTGTTGCTTTTCTCCGAGCGCAGCGGTGCCGAGAACCGGCTGGAGCTGGACCTGAGCGCCGCGATCACGCTCGAGGCGGATTACTACCGCGTCTCGTGGACCGAGCTCTGGGATGGTGGCGCGGGCGGCACCGACGAAATGGCCCAGCCGGTCATCAGCACGACCGAGGTGTCCGGTTTGATGACCGCAGACGCCTTCGATGAGTTTCTCCTGACGCTGCAGTCATGGTCGGTCCTGCGCCTCGACATCGAGGGCGTCGATGCCGCGGAAGCAGGCGCGATCCTTTCAGGAGACTCAAGCGGATCGGGCCCGGTGGAGTCCGAGACAGATACGATCAACGATTCCTCGATACACACGGGCACCGATGGGGATGACCTGTTCAGGATTGACAGCGAAAACGACACGATCTTGAACGCTGGGGAAGGTGTCGACACCGTCGAAAGCTCCATGAACTTCACGTTGCGGAGGCATTCGGCCGGCGATGACCTGGAAAACCTTACATTCGTCGGAGATGCGGATCTTGTTGGCACTGGAAACTCACTCGACAACGTGATCGTTGGAAATGCAGGACACAACCACCTCAGTGGCGTCTGGGGCAATGATACAATCCATGGCAATGCCGGGAACGACACGCTTATGGGTAGCGCCGGGGCGGACTTGTTGTATGGCGGCGATGGCGATGATCTGCTCTGGGGCGAGGATGGCGATGACGTGCTCTGGGGCGGGGCCGGCGATGACACGCTCATGGGGGGCGAAGGCAATGATCTCTTCCATGGCGGGGCCGGCAACAACGTTCTGATCGGCGGCGCGGGAACCGACACGGTCGTGTATTCCGGCAGTCAGACTGGCTACACGCTCGTCTTGAGCCCGGAAACCAGCGCTCTGACACTGCGCAAACCAGATGGTAACGGTAGTGATACTCTCATCGACATGGAGTTCCTGGATTTCGATATAACTGTTCCGGGCGCGCCCTTTGACCTGACGAAGTATGGCGGCACCACTGAGTTGTCCGAACAGGATTTCGAAAGCTTTATCGAACTCTACATTGCCTATTTCAACCGGGCACCGGACGCCATCGGACTGAACTTCTGGGGCACCGCTTTTGCCAACGGCCTGTCATTGGAGGAGATGGCGACGTTGTTTGTCGACCAGGACGAGACCTTGGCGACCTACCCGGCGGGAACCTCCAACGGCGCCTTCGCGGAGGCCGTCTATGAGAATGTCCTGGGCCGGACGCCGGATCAGGAAGGCTTCGAGTTCTGGGTGGGCCAACTCGACAGTGGCAATATCAGCCGTGACCAGTTCATTCTCGAGGTCCTTCGCGGGGTGCAACCGGGAAACGCCGACCACGCCTATCTGGATGACAAGGTGGACCTCGGAGCCTATTTCGCGGTGCACAAGGGCATGTCCAATGGGGAGAATGCTTCGGCGGCGATGGCGTTGTTCGATGGCAGCAAGGAAAGCATCGAGACGTCCGTGGCTGTGATAGACGAATTTTATGCTAACGCTCTGGATGCGAGCAATGGCGAATTCCTGTTGCAAGTCGTCGGCGTGCTGGACGATCCGTTCGCCGTGGCATGAA
>NZ_PVWS01000065.1:0-2640 GCF_004126395.1 Roseovarius sp. A46
TCTTCTTCATCGCATCACGCAGGCTGGGAAAGGCGGGCTGTTTCGGCATCGGCAGGACTCCTCTGGCGGACGCCCCAAACCTATCAGATTAGGCAGAAAGTCGCAGGTTTTTCAGACGTTCCTCAAATGAGTTGGAAAAGGATTATGCTAACAGAGTTCGGCGGACCGGAACAGCTGGAAGTCCAGACCGTCGACGCGATCCCCGAACCAGAAGGGTCCGATGTGCGCATCCGCGTCCTAGTGACAAGTGCTGCGTTTACCGACCTGATGATCTGCAAGGGCCTGTATCCGGACGTGAAGGACAAGCCGCCCTTCACCCCCGGCTACGACCTTGTCGGTGTGGTGGATGCAACAGGTCCCGAGGCGACCCGGTTTCGTCCTGGAGACCGGGTCGCGGACCTGACCACCATCGGCGCCTATTCCGAGTATGTTTGCCTGCCCGAGGACGGTTTGACATCCGTGCCCGAAGGCGTCTCAGAGATCGACGCCCTAGGCATGATCCTGTCCGCAGTGACGCCCTTCCAGATGCTGCACCGTGTGGCCAGGATGCAGAGGGGGCAGAGCCTTCTGATCCACGGGGCGGGCGGAGCGGTCGGCACAGCGATGCTGCAACTGGCGCGGGATGCGGGGATCACCGCGCTCGGCACCGATATCACAGCAAAGCACGACCTGATCCGTGGCCTTGGGGCCAGGCCGATCGAGGCGGATGCGCCGGAAGCGGTGCTTGAAGAGGCAGTGGGTGATGGTGTCGATGCTGTCTTCGACCCTCTCGGTGGCGAGAGTCTGTCGCGTTCGCTCCATGCGCTGAAGCCGGGCGGGATGCTTGTCGCCTTCGGTTTCCAGAACGAGGTGCTGAGGCGCGGCGGGTCGATCCCCCTGGATTTCGTGAAGCTCAAGCTGTGGGACTGGCTGCCAAACGGTCACGCCACCGCCTTCTATTCCATCGGCGCGATGCGGCGGAAACACCCCGAATGGTTCCGCGAGGATCTCGCAAATCTTTTCTCGATGCTTGCAGAAGGCAGGATAGCCCCCGTTGTCGCGGCGGTAGTCCCCTTGGAGCAGGTGCGCGATGCGCATAAACGTATCGAAGCTGGAGCGGTGGCGGGCAAACTGATCCTGAGGGTGTCGGACCCATGACCAAGACCCGTTGAAAGGCTATGGGCGCGCCCCAGCGGCCAGGACAAAGGAAAGCAGCTTGAGCTGTTGCCGCCGTAGGCAACAATCAGCGCCACCAGGGCATGCCTGAAGACTGCCGCGATCTGCCAGCCAGCCGCCGATACTGTCGCTCACGCTTCCCATCGTCCGTGCGCGCCAGATGGGGCCAGTGGTCAGGGTGCCATTGGTTCACGCTTGGCTTACCAGTTATGTCCAGTCAACCGGTCACCTCGCACAAGAAAGCGCCCGTCGATTCGAAGCGCGAGCGGCTCTCCCGAGATCGGCGGCGCACCTGCCGGTGCGGGGCGTTGCGCATGGATATGTAGATGCGGCTCGGTCGAGGCACCGGAGTTTCCAATCTCGCCCAGCCGATCCCCGGTGGCAACGGAGTCACCCGACGAAACTCTCACGCTTCCCTTCTGCAAGTGCGCGAAGACGATTTCGACATCGTCACAGCGAAGAATGACATGATTGCCAAGACGATTGACCTGATCTTGCTCCGGCACCAGGAAATCCGGCATTCCCCCCTCCGCCGCTACCACTTCGCCCGCACAGGGCGCATGCAGGGCAGCACCGAAGATTGCATAGGCCGAAGGCTCAGTCGGCCGCCACCCCTTCGCGCGCAGGCCGAAAGGCCCCAGTCCGAAGAAATCCACCGCGTAGGATTGGCCACGCCAGCGCCGGAAACGTTCAATGCTGGCATCCAGCGTCTTCATATGCGCATTCACCACAGCATTGGACCCGCCGTTCCCGACGAGATAGCGACCCGGGCCAAAGGGGTTTTCGATGTCGATGACCTCCACCGGCGGCTCACTGCGCCCTATCAGCGCGCGTGTGCCAAACCATCCCCCGATGCCGAAGAGCAGGATCGATAGTGCCAAGAACAGCCAGGCCGAAAGCCCGGAGGGCAGCAGCGGCAAACCGGCCAGGTTCGATTTCAGCGGCCAGGCCACCAGCGCCACCAGCCACAGTGCTCCATATACCAACGGCAGCCACCAGACCGGCACCGCCCATTGTCCAACTTTTGCCAGTGCGAAAAGGAATATCCCGATACCCGCCGCCTGCATCACGAAGCCGACAAGGCTGCCTGCGGGCAAGAATGCCAGCCAGGCCAGCAGCGTCAGCGGTAGCAGAACTTGGAACGTGAGGACGGTGGCTGTCATGCTTGGCCCACCGGGAAGCGGATATCGGTTATGTCGGCAATGAAGAACGGGAAATACTCATCCGTCCCGAACATGTTTCCGGCCTCCACATGGAACGGCAGGCGATAGCCCTCGACCTCCCGGTAGTCCGACACCTCGGCACCGAAGGGTTGCAAACGGTAGGCCCCTTCGGGGTTGGCGTTGGTCCAACGCTTGAAGAGACCACAGCGAAACGCCTCGTTTGAGCGGTGAGATAGGATTTGGTTGTTTAGGGTGCTTTTGACTTTGATGTCGCGCTTCGGTGATGGCTTTGATTGGCAGGGGAGATTGGTGAGGGAGCCGG
>NZ_PVWS01000066.1:0-252 GCF_004126395.1 Roseovarius sp. A46
CAAGTCCTGACCCGTCTTGCGGCCATTGGCTGGAACCTGTGGAAAGGCGCAGGCTTCAAGGCGAGATACGGCTGATAACCCGGCTCCCTCACCAATCTCCCCTGCCAATCAAAGCCATCACCGAAGCCTAGGTGTTCAGTCCCGGCATCTGTTGGATCGGGTCGAGGATGAAACGATCCGGCTCTGAAATCCAGACCTTGCAGATGTATTCGTATGGCGTGAGGCCACCGAGGGTCTTGAGGCGCCGGGCGA
>NZ_PVWS01000066.1:276-2571 GCF_004126395.1 Roseovarius sp. A46
CAGCCTACAATTTCGCCCGGCGCCTCAAGACCCTCGGTGGCCTCACGCCATACGAATACATCTGCAAGGTCTGGATTTCAGAGCCGGATCGTTTCATCCTCGACCCGATCCAACAGATGCCGGGACTGAACACCTAGGCAAGGCGCAATTCGATCTCGATCTCGGGATAAAGCGCGGCGAAGTCGGCCAAGACCGGGGCCAGCAGGTAATGCGCTGTCATCGGGTCAACTGACACGCGGATGCGCCCCGCAGCCTCTCGGTCGAGCCCCTGCACCGCGTTGAACCCCTTGAGCAAAGCCGCCTCGGCTTCGAGCGCTTGCGGCAGCAGGCGTTGCCCGGGGGCGGTCAGGGACAAGCCGTCGGCGCCCCGCCGGAAGAGCTGGGTGCCGAGCTGCGCCTCCAGCGCCTCGACCTGGCGCCGCAGCGTCGCGTGGGTGCCGCCCAGCTGCTCAGCCGCCGCCCTGAGCGAGCCGTTCCGCGCAACAGCCAAGAAGGCTGGGAGGGACTTCCAATCCATAGATCGACCGGATCGTTTATGAACCGCTGTGGTCCACTTTAGTCACTCCTCGGAGCGAAATAAAACCTCTATTCCTGTCAGCACACCCAGAAACCCCGGAGGTTCCCCCATGACTGCGACGCGCACCGCCTGGCACATCCCGCGCTACGGCCGCCCCGAAATTCTTACACCCGTCACGCTCCCCATGCCGCAGCCCGGGCCGAAAGAGGTTCTGATCCGCATCCATGCCTCTGCCGTGACGCGGGCCGACGGCATGATGCGCAAGGGCGAGCCGCTGTTTGCGCGCCCCTTCCTTGGCCTGCGGCGTCCGCGCAACGGTCTGTCCGGAACGGGCCTCTCGGGCGAGGTGCTCGCGGTTGGCCACGAGGTCAGCCGATTTGCGCCGGGCGATATGGTCTTCGGCGAGGCCGGGATGCGCTTTGGCGCCAATGCCAGCCACATCTGCCTCGACGAGGACGGGGTTCTGATGCCCAAGCCCGACAGCCTGTCGCATGAGGATGCGGCGGTTCTGTGTGACGGCGTGCTGACGTCCTGGCACTTCCTGCGCAATCTCGGAGAGGTCCAGAGCGGCGACCGCGTCCTGATCCTGGGCGGGGCCGGCAGCCTCGGCAGCGCCGCGGTGCAGATCGCCGCCGCCCTGGGCGCAGAGGTGACGGCCACCAGCAGCGCCCGCAACACCAGCTTCGTCGCATCGCTCGGGGCCACCCGCGTGATCGACTACAGCAGTGAAGAGGCCTTGCAGGCCGGTGCCGGCTTTGACGTGATCTTTGACACGCTGGGCGTCGCGTCCTTCTCGGCCGCCAGGCCTGCGCTTGCCGAGGCGGGACGCTACCTCTGCCCGGTCCTGACGTTGAGGCGGTTGCCCGCGATCATGTTTTCGAGCCTTGTTGGCCGAAAACGCGCCCTGTTCGCGGCGGTAGGCCTGGAGAAGCCGCCGCGCCTGCAGGCCATGCTGTCCGAGATCCTGACCCAGATCGACCAAGACCGTCTCACCCCGGTTTTGGACCGGATCTACCCGCTGTCCGACCTCATTGAGGCGCACGCCTACGTCGAAGCAGGGCACAAGCGCGGCAATGTCGTGGTGGTTTGAGAGGCCGCAATACAGTCAGCATCGGAATCACCAATTCATTCGGAGAGATTACCATGAAAATGAATTACTTCGTCGTCGGAACGAACGACATGCGCGCATCCAGGACCTTCTACGACGCTCTTTTCGAAGGCGCGGGGCTCCAGAGCATATCGCCCTCGGAGCGCATGACCTACTGGATAGGAGAGGATTTTGCCTTCGCCGTTGCAAGGCCGTTCGACAAGAAGCCGGCGACCCATGGAAATGGCACGATGGTCGGCTTCTGTGCCCGCGCCAAGGAAGATGTTGAAAGGATGCACGGCCTGGCGCTTGAGCTTGGCGGCACCTGCGAAGGTGCGCCCAATCAGCGTGGGCCGAAATTCTCGGCCTATGTGAGAGACCTCGATGGCAACAAGTTGTGTCTGTCTGATTGAGCATCGCCACACCCTTCGAAGTGGTCTGGACACCATCCCTGCATTGCTTACCCTTGAATAGGCCTGCCTACTGAAATCGCCATTCGATGGTGCCGCAGGCTGACCGCGCCCTGGACAGAAAAGAACATCATGCCCCGACTGAACACTGAACACTGAACGACTACCGGCTGGCGCCGGTAGGATCAGCGATGTGCTGTTCCAGGTACTGAAGTACGATGTCTTCGGTGATGGCACCGTTAGTGGTTGAAAAGTACCCTCGCCCCCAAAACCGGCAGCCC
>NZ_PVWS01000067.1:0-1964 GCF_004126395.1 Roseovarius sp. A46
CCTTCTTCTTCATCGCATCACGCAGGCTGGGAAAGGCGGGCTGTTTCGGCATCGGCAGGACTCCTCTGGCGGACGCCCCAAACCTATCAGATTAGGCAGAAAGTCGCAGGTTTTTCAGACGTTCCTTCGGATGAATCGGGTGCTGTCGGCCTTGGGCCTAGACATGCGCAGGGAATGGCCAGCGCACAGGCCTTGCGAAAGCCCCGCCCGAGGCGTGATAAATTCCCATGGCTGTAATTCGGATAGCACTTGTCCATACTCGATTTAGCATTAGACGCTGGAGCTATGGGATATGACGCAGCGGTTGACCATCGACAGGACATCGTCCAGCGGGCTACGCGACCAGATTGTCTCGCAGATTTCGCGATTGATTTTCCAGGGTCTGATGCCATCCGGGCTCAAGCTCGCGTCTTGCAGGGAACTCGCCAGGGAGCTCGATATATCGATCAACACGGTCGTCTCCGCGTATCGGAAACTCGAGGAGGAGCAGCTTATAGAAGCACGGCCCCGCTCCGGCTATTTCGTCACATCCGAACGGGGTATTCGCGTGGACGCGGCGAAGCCGGAATGCTCCAAGTCACGGCGTCGCGCACCAATTGCAGACAAGATCAACAAGCTGCGGCGCGCGGATGATATCGACACAATTTTCCGACCCCAGGACTGGCACGCCTATGACTATCCATTTGTTTGCAATCAGGTCGATGAGAGCAGCTTCCCGGTGTCGGAATGGCGCGAATGCACCCGGCTTGCCATGAACCGCAAGGATATCAAGATATGGTCTGCCGATGGGTCGTACTCGGACAGCGTTGAGCTGATCGAACAGGTGGGCCAGCGTATCCTTCCGCGCCGCGGGATCTTCGAACCCAGCAGGTCCATTCTGATCACGCTCGGCTCTCAGAACGGGTTGTTCATCACAAGCCTGTTGTTTGGCGGGCGTGATCGTATCGCGGCCATGGAGGACCCAGGCTATCCCGACGCCCGCAAGATTCTGCGGTCGAATTTCGGGGCATTGCGATCTCAGCCCGTGGATGAAGAGGGAATGATCGTCGACGAGCGTCTGCGAGATGTTGACCTGGTTTTCGTGACACCCAACCGTCAGTTTCCGACGACCGTCACGATGTCCGAACGTCGTCGCCATGAGCTTCTGAAGGCGGCCCAGGAATATGATTTCTACATTGTCGAAGACGATTACGAATGCGACGTCGATTACCGGCATGCCACCCCCCTGCCGCTTCACAGTCTCGATACGACGGGTCGCCTGATCTACCTCGGCAGCCTGTCCAAGGGCCTCTCGCCCGGTCTGCGCCTTGGTTACATGACGGCACCCGTCGAATTTATCGCGTCCGCCCGCGATTGCCGGGGCATGATGCTCCGACATCCCCCGATGATCCTGCAACAGACGGCGGCCTTGTTTATCCGGCTCGGCTATTACGACGGATTGCTTCGGAGGGTGCGCGACGAGTACCAGCACCGCTGGAACCTGGCCCGGTCCGTCCTTGCCGAACGACTGCCCGGCTTGCTCAGATCAGGAGAGTTCGGGGGCACGAACTTCGTCATGGCAAGTGAAAATCCTCGTCTGGATGCCACGACGATCAGCCGTGCCGCCAGGAAAAGGGGTGTTATCGTGGAGCCGCTCGCTCCCTGCTTTGCCGATCAGGTACAAGGCAGGAAGTTCTTTCGCCTTGGCGTTTCATCGATTCAACGGGATCTGATCGAGGAGGGCATAAACGCCTTGTGTGCATCAATCGGAGATCTGGAACGGGCGGGTTATGGATAACGGCTGGATGACTTGTGCTGCCCTAAGCCGCAGAACTTGATCTCTGACTGCGCGCAGGTCACCTGATCCTGCCCTGAAAAAGTGGACGGGGTCAGGCCGCCATGCGCTCCATGTCGGCCGGTGATCTGTAGCCTATCGCGGAATGCAGGCGGCGTGAATTGTAGAATCCTTCGATGTAGGCGAAGAG
>NZ_PVWS01000068.1:0-1874 GCF_004126395.1 Roseovarius sp. A46
TTCTTCTTCATCGCATCACGCAGGCTGGGAAAGGCGGGCTGTTTCGGCATCGGCAGGACTCCTCTGGCGGACGCCCCAAACCTATCAGATTAGGCAGAAAGTCGCAGGTTTTTCAGACGTTCCTTGAATTTAATGAATTGTAATATTTTTCGTATGGCACAATGTGTAGCAAAACGACGGAGGTTCGACTGTCCCCAAGCTGGGTTTTGCCTGGACTTCGATCTTCGCTTCGGTCTGCCTCGTCACTCATCTCCTAGCTTGGATTCGTGGTGGTCTGACGGTCAATTTGTGCCACCGCATTCTTTATCGATCATGCCCGGAGGCCAGTATCGCGAGTGCGGTTCGTAACGTCAGCGTATCTCCTTGAAGTGTCTGACGTCAGCGCCACTGGGACAGATTTGAGGTTTTCGTACCGGAGGATTTCTGGCAGGTTCAGCATCGCACAGGCGACGGCGGCCATCGCAATCGTTGAATGGCGGCAACGAAGAGTTGCACAATCAGGCCGGTGACGGCAATCCCGGCCAGCCGGAAAATGATGGCGCGGGCGTGACGCACAACGCGGGTGCCGATCTTGAGCAGTTTGAACTGTAAGCCGGTTAGCGGCCAGTCAGCCATCCCCTTTCCATGCCAGGCCGCCCTGTAAGAGTTGGGATCGGGGCAACGTCTTCTCTCTTTGTCACCGCCACGGCCAACGGCAGACCTTGGACGAGAGGGCTTCTCGGGCGACACGCAGGTCTTATGGATCGGCGGGCTCACCTGTGAGAGGATCCTCAACAGTCAACAAGGGGCCAAAACCCTGGACTGGGCTAACCTATAAGCGCGAACTCCAAGCGCGGAGCACGTAACTGGACCAATCGGTGTCGTAGCCCTGTTTAGGCTCAGGACCCATTGATCTCAGGTCCTTTGCGTGATTCACGGCTCGAAAAACGAGCGGTGAACATGTCTGATCTCTTCTGGCTGACCGACGCGCAGATGGCGCGTCTGGAGCCCTATTTTCCGAAGTCTCACGGTAAGCCGCGCGTCGATGACCAGCGTGTGCTGAGCGGTATTATCTTCATCAATCGCAATGGTTTGCGGTGGCGCGATGGTGAGGGCCTGAATGCCACTGGTCCGAATGAAGGCCCGAACGCGGAATACGGTCCGCACAAGACCCTGTATAACCGCTGGAAGCGATGGAGCGACAAAGGCGTCTTTGCTCGCATCATGGTTGGCTTGGCCGCCGAGCACGGCGAGAAGAAGACGGCCATGATCGATGCGACGTATCTGAAGGCACACCGGACCGCGACCAGCCTGGCCGCGAAAAAGGGGGGCGTGGCCGCCTGATCGGGCGCACCAAGGGCGGCATGAACACCAAGCTGCACGCCATCTGCGACAGCCAGGGACGTCCGCTTGACCTCTTTGTCACCGCTGGACAGGTCAGCGACTACATTGGCGCACGGGCATTGCTGGGCGGCTTGCCAAAGGTCGAATGGCTGCTCGGAGACCGAGGCTACGACGCAGACTGGTTCAGAGACGCGTTGAAAGACAAGGGGATACGCGCCTGTATCCCGGGCCGAAAACAGCCCACGACGAAGGTGAAATACGACAAGCGCCGATACAAACGGCGCAACCGCATCGAGATCATGTTCGGCAGGCTCAAAGATTGGAGACGCGTGGCGACACACTATGACCGCTGTCCCAAGGTGTTCCTCTCAGCCATCGCACTTGCTGCAACCGTCATCTACTGATTATGAATCTTGACCCTAGATGTTCAGTCCCGGCATCTGGTGGATCGGGTCGAGGATGAAACGATCCGGCTCTGAAATCCAGACCTTGCAGATGTATTCGTATGGCGTGAGGCCACCGAGGGTCTTGAGGCGCCGGGCGAAATTGTA